>NZ_CP059845.1:0-2015 GCF_018831605.1 Cobetia sp. 4B | reverse complement strand
ACGCCCCAGAAAACCCCAAAGGCACCTTGGAGGCGTTTACCGCGCAAAACCTCGTAGGCGTGCAGGTTGTCGCTGAAATCGAGGTCTGAGAACTTGAGGGCGTACTTGAACACCTCACAGAAGGCGTCAGTGATCTTGGGCGAGACATTGCCAGTGGGGTCGGTCACATCCGCACCCTTTGCCAGGCGTCGAATATCGAGAATGAAACTGTCACCGGTGATCTTGTGCCATTCCTCGGACAGGGCTTCACGGTCAATCCAGTCTTCGAGAAGTACCACGGCATGCAGGTGTGGGTGCCACCCCTTACCCTTGTTGGTCACTTCGTACGAGAAGACGGCGCCAGCGACCTTGCTGAACTCGGTATAACCGCGACCCTTCTTGGCATAGTCCCTACGGCGCTCCTGAAGCTTCCTGAAGCTCGTAACGAGATGATTGAAGCGCTCGGACAGGTTTTCACCATTGGCGACTGTCAGGGTCAGCATGGCGGGTTTGAGGCGGGGGTTAGCCTTGAGAATCTCGGTCAGTCGCTCGCTGTACTTCTCGACCTGCTTTGAGCCACGACGAGCAGCGCAGAAGGGGCAAACGAGATGACGCTTGCAGGTGGTAGCAGCTGCAAGACGAATCTGATCGACCTGGTAGTAATTGCGGAAGAGCAACCAGTTGGCGCACTGGCCTAGATCGGCCTGAACACGAACAAGGTCTGGGCGATTGGTAGTGTCCTGCTCACGCAGCCAACGAAGGAACTGACGGGCACGCTTGCGACGTTCCCCGTAGCGATTTATCCTATCGTCATGTGTTTGAGAGCCCTTCTCGGGATGCCCGCCAAAGCTATCCGAGAGGGGCTTTCTGCTTTCTGTCATCCGGTAATTCCTTAGCCCGATTAGGGCAGTGTCCCCACTTTATTTCCATGTATCGAGTTAAAGGGCTGGGAGGGTATCGCGAGCTCCTGCCGTCGCAGCGCTCCACCCCCCAGCCCGTACCCCTCAGGCTGCGAGAATCTGCGGAGTTGAGCCTTTTGGAACGAAGGTGATGACTTGGCCTTTCGAGGGTGCAAAAAACCCAAACGGCACCGAGATCCGCTTGCCGACGTGTTCGGCGTAGGGGCGCATGCTTTCGACCGTCAAAGTCACCATGTCATAGCGAGTGCCAGAGCCATCCCGCAACGGGATGTCACCCAGAAGCTGAATGCGGTACTTCACGGACTCTTCCCCGGTCTCCTGGTCAACTTTGGTTTCTGGATACGCCTTCAGGAGCTGGCCGGTAATGCTGAACATTGGCTGAGTCATTACTTGGCCTCCCCATCGTCAGTGCCATTCTCATTCCACCACTGCGCGTAGTCGCCCAGGGCGACACGCAGCAGCACATCGACGGCGGTAGAGACTGACATATCGTGGGCAGCAGCGAAGCCCTGAACGTCAGTGACGAGGTCAGGGCGGAGGGAGAAGTTGATGCGTTCACGACCAGTAGGCGGGCTGTAGACGGTCCCATCAATATCAAGAACTTGAACGACCTGCTCGATGGTGGGCTGGAAGTCACGAGAAACGTCACCAAACAGGGGGTCGGTAACGCGGGCTTTTGCGTAGATCTTTTCGAGGGTATCAGACATGTGATTTATCCGTGTGTTGTTGGCTACACACGGATAATCGTCTGACTTCAGTGAAAGGTCAAGGGCACGGTGCTGCGCACCGCAACCCCCTACGCTCGCCGCTGGGCAGAGGGGGCTGCTTCGCACCCCCCTCACCCCGTAGCTTTGGGCACTTCAGCCCGTCAAGGGGCCCGAGTCCTCGGCGCTACGCGCCTGCGGGCCGCGCCAGCCCCTTGACCGGCTTCTCGTGCCTGTCATGGGCAAATACGGGGGGAAAGGCATGGCTCGAGGTTGCAGGTAACCCAGAATCACCGGACGGCCTTGCGTCGGAACAGACGCAAGGTGGTACGAACGACCGTCAAAGCGGTAGAGCATTTCGAGGAAGGGTTCATTCTCCAACGGATCATCAAGCAGGCTCTCCGGCACCTTC
>NZ_CP059844.1:0-4702 GCF_018831605.1 Cobetia sp. 4B | reverse complement strand
TGGCGTGTCACCTCGAACATGTTCTGCAAACTCGCGTAGGCGCTCTCCCACTCTTGCAGCTGCTTGCTGTAATCGCTCTGCAATTGCTCGAAAGCCCGTAACAGCTCGCGCTCCAGATCCGTCATCGTCTAGTACCCGTCCAGAATGAGGTATTTGTCGTCGTCCCCGTTGCCGTATCTCCCGCTGTCGGCGTCGATCTTCGCGCAGAGTCTCCTGTTCTCGCCGCAGTGTGTCAGCTTGATCTTGCTGCCCTCGGCTTCTAGCGTCGCCAGCGTCCGGTTGTAGCTGGCGATCTGTTCGACCTGGTGCGTGATGTACTTGCCCATCAGGGCGCTCGATCCCGCTGCCAAGAGTCCAATCATGACCAGCGGAATCGCGATGAACATCCAGCTTTTGAGCGCGGTGCGCTGCAATCGCTGGTTCTGGGCGCGGATAGCGTCTCTGGTTCTCTTCTCGCTTGCGCTCAACTCCGACAGCAAGGCGCTCTCGTGCTTCTCGAAAGCGCTCTTCACGGCCTTCTCGGTATTCTCGGCTCGCTCTGTCGATTTCTGCTCGAAGGCTGCTGCCAACTTCGAAATCTCGCTCATACAACTTCCCCCGTAATCGTATCGGCTTGCCGCCCTCCGGATCGGCCACGCTGATGCTGCTCTTGGTCTGGCGCGTCACTTCGAAGCCCGTATCTTCCAAGACACGCACTACCCCTTCCCGATTCGTCACTTCGCCTTCTGCGGCCAATCGCAACAGGCCATCAGTGATCTGGCGCTGTGCCGTCGCGCGCTCGCGTGGCAGGTTGGAAGGTGTCGTGAGGGCCCTCTGATTGGCCGGATCATCTGGGTCGTGGAAGTTGTAGCGAGCATTCGTCACGGTCTTCCAGGCATCGACGCGCGGCCTGTCGGCCCTGTCGTAATACGGCTGAAGGCGCTTGCCGCTGGTCAGCTCGACATTGGGAATCACGAAGTTCAGCTCTACGCGGCCCTTGTCGGCGTGTTCGACCCAGAGGCAGTCGTACTGATCGGCATCGAGACCGGGCATCAGCGCCTTCTCGAAGGAATCCATGATCTCGCGCTTGGCTTTCTCGCTGATCTGGCTCTCTTGGAAGGACAGGACGCCAGAGGTGTAGCGCTTGGCGTAACGACTGCCGTCAATCAGCGCCTCAGTCTGCTCAGGGTCTCCACGGAGCACCCAAGCGTCCTCACGGTCATTGTTCCTACCCAGCAGGTACCCGACAGGCCCAGAGCCTGCTCCGGTGCCTCTGGCGTGGAATTTGACGATCACCGGTGCGTGGCCCTGAGTTCGGAGAGTTCACGCTCTACGGCAGCCAATGCGGCGACCACGGCGACACGATCCAGTCCTGCCCAGTCACCGGTATTCACCTTGCGGGCGATCTGATTCAGGTTGTTGCCGATACCCGCGAGCTGTCGCAGCAATGCAGGGTCGGCCGGTTCTGCTTTCTTCGTCTGGCGTACCCAGTCCCCATCGGGGTTCAGGCATTGCTCGCGCATCCATTCGGCAAGGCGGGCCTTCGGACAACGCCACTTGAGCGTTTCATGTTCCTCGGCACTCACCCGCACCTTGATGATCTTGTCCCGCGTCGGCTCACTCATCCTCGTCGTCTCCACATATCCAGACACAGCCAATCGCCAACGCCTCATCGTGGCTGAAGTAATGTTCCTGGCTAACCACGTCATCACCTCGCAGACAGACCAGCCACCACCCATCCGACCGATGCTCGATGCGGTAGTCCCGCTCCACCATGCCGCCTCCTTGGGGTTGCCCGAGCCGTCGATCATGATGCGCCCGAAGGGAGCGAAATGGTCGGCGGATACGGGGGGTGTTGGGGGGCGTAGCCCCCTGACCCAGCTCACAGAGAGGCCACCCAAGCGAAGCGCAGGGAGGGCCCTCTGTGTATGCTGGCTTATATCGAATACAGTGTAAAGCAGGGTGACGGGGAAAGAGGTGATGGTAGAATTAAATAGAAGGGAGCTAATAAAGAAGACTATGAGGTAGGGAATGAAGCTAAGAGTTGTGGCAGGAGCCATGCTGCTGGCCTTAGGGGCTATACAGGGTGCGGTAGCTCAAGAGCCGACAGATGATGAAATCAAGCAACAGATAATTAGGCAATCAATAGCACGGTATAGCGGTAACTGCCCCTGCCCATACAACTCCGCAAGCAACGGAAGCAGGTGCGGAAAAAGAAGCGCATATAGCAGACCTGGAGGGGCATCACCGACCTGCTACCCAGGCGATGTCAGTGTGAACATGATCGAACAGTGGCGAAGACGGAACTGATCCCCCTCAGGTCATGACCTGAAATGGCTTTTCCCCGGCACGGCAACTGACGCCTCGCAAAGCTCGTTGTCGGACACCGGACCTCACGAATCGAGTTCGTATCGGTACGGCGTCGGGGAGATGCTCAACACAGATAGCCCTTCAGACAGATTCAGTAGCCCCCACCCAAAGGGCTATTATCTGATATGGCTTTGACCCACCCTAAGCCCACTTGCTCAGCCTAAGGTCCCCCGTGATGGTGTACTGATTGAAATAATACAGGCCTGTCACGTCGAGTTCGTCCGGGGTGAAACCTTCTACCCTTCGAACATGGATCAATCGATTGCTGAAGAGTAGGTCTAGGCCAGGTCGTACCCATTTCTGCGAGATGCCAGTATTGGTACGGATTTTTGAATACGAAACCGAGACCTCTTTTTCGTTATTCGGCCGTATCGAAAGCAGGTACACATAGATTTTTAGTGCAGCCAGCGTTGCCTCCCCTCGGTTGGGCAAACCAGAGAGGCACTCTTGAACCTTAAGGCAGGGAACCTTGGCCCATCCCGGGTCAGTAGCTGAACCGGTCAAGCTGTAGTCATTTATGTACCCGCCTCGATTCACGGAAATTAGGCCATTGGCCTCCAGAGCCTTGACCCCACGGGCAATCATCGGCCTAGACAGGCCGGTGATTGTCATAAGTCCCTGGTAAGAAACTCGCGCGGAATAACCTGACATCTCGCATAGAGAATTGATCGCTAGAAGGTTTTTCAATGCAGCAATGCTGCCTCCAGACCATCTCCCACCTTTGAATCGCTTCAAAGCGGTTTCATCGCGTACCCACCACGTGGGTAACTGCCTAAACCCGAAATTCTTCATTCGCCGCTCCTTTGACCGAGACACCGCCAGACAATACACAGAGCCATGCCTGTGACAGTCAGGGATGCCAAAGCAACGGTCATCATCAACACTGAGGGTGATGAGCTGGATAGGAAACCAAAAACTGATAGAGCTAAATTATTGATATTCATAGATTTTTCCTTTTGTTCGATTGTTTTAAATTTTACATGGCCTCCAAACATCTCTCTAGAGTTAGATCTAATTTTATCTAAAACAAAATGGATCTAAGTCATTGTTTAAAATGACTTTTTTGTACAATTTTGGTGGTATTAGATTATTTAAACTTGGTTAATATCAGCTCTTGATACGAGCAACCCAGCGCCCAATTGTTCTGTGATCGATACCCAAAACACGGCCAATTTCTCGATATCCAGCTCCTTCTGCGAGCAATCTTTCAACTTCTGGCAAAAGGAGCTCACGCCGAGTCTTCCCCTTCTTCCGCCCACGAGAAGCTTGCACAGCAGAAAACCCCGCTGGGCTGAAATGCTTGTGCGTATACCGCGCCACGCTTTTGGCAGTGGCGCGGACTTCGTTCTCGGGTAGCGGGGACTCAAAGTCGTTGTAGGCACGGGCCCGGGTCAGAACGGCTTCATACCAGCGGTCTGCATCCGGCCAGCCCTGGCGTATGGCTTTGTAGGCCCACAGGCGCAGCTTCTCGAACAGGGTGCAGTTCCGGCCTAGTCCGTAGTCAGGAAGGCGCTTACGGCGGTCTGAGTAGCTGTTGAGGTCTAGCCAGCTATCCAGATCACCCAGCGTGTAGAGGCGTGTTTCCCACTCAGTGACGCGCCAGTGGGGATGCAGGGGGTTTTTGCAGACAAGGCCGGCATAGCCGATGTCGGCCCCCAGAACGTCCCTGAGCGCGCAATCGACGGCGGCTGCGTAGCGAAGTGGGCCAGATTTTCCGTCAGGTGCCGTGCGAACCGGCACCTCAAGGCCATAAATCAGGTGGGCATGGCCGTTGTCGGGGTTTTGCGCAACGATTGTGGGTGGTGGCGCTCCACGGTCGTACCAGTCCAGCACGGCGCCGTTCCGGTCGATGTCGTAGACCAGCCAGTAGCAGTGCGTCGGGCCGTTGAACTGGATGTAGCGAGAAGTCAGGGCTTTCTGAACGTCTCGGATGCGCAAACCATCACCAAAGCGGTCGGTGTGGTAGGGCTTACGGGGCAGCCGCTGGCGAAAAAGTGCCAGATTGGAGGGCTGCGGGCCTTGGCAGGCCGCTGCGGATTGGGTCACAATGTCCTCATTGGGTAGCGCCTCACCCCCTTCGGTCGCCAAACTTACGGGGGGTGGGGCGTTCTTGTATCCATTACATGCTCATGCCGTGGTCATGCCCGCGGTCACGCGCTTTCCTTGAGTGCTGTTTTAACGTCTCTTTGCCTCTGGCGTCCAGCGCCTCATGCTCTCGTTCAAGCCCTCGACCTGCTCGCTCAAGGCTGTGACCTGCTTCGCGAGTCGCTCGGTTCTCTCGCTCTTCGCTCTGCTCAAGCTCAAGACTTGCTCGCCCAAGTGCTTCACTTGCTCGCCCAGGGCGCGATTGTCT